>NZ_PNDV01000010.1:0-460 GCF_005930865.1 Pseudoalteromonas sp. S554
CACAGAGAAGACAAGGAGCATTACAGGAGAAGTAATTCTAAAACATATATATTGTATTACGCTCTTCTCTGTGAAGCGCGCTGCGCCCCAGTGTTCTAGGTGGTAATTACTTTTTAGAATTATTTCCACGTAGGCGTGAAGCTTGCTCACGCAAAAGGTTGTTAATGTAACTTTGTGTAAATTAAACGCACCAGCAAGCAAAGCGCCTACAAAAGCTGATTGCGGTTTATCGATGGTCAAAATTATTTATAGGCAAGTTTTCTATCTACCTGATAAAGTGAATAAGGCATTATTATCACCACAGAGAAGATAAGGAGCAGTGCAGGAGAAGGCATTTAAAAACCAATGCATTGTATTACGCTCTTCTCTGTGTAGCGCGCAGCGCCTCGGTGCGCTCGGTGGTAATTAATATATATAAATAAATACAACAAAAAGTGACGATTGCACAAGACATAAGAAT
>NZ_PNDV01000100.1:0-17189 GCF_005930865.1 Pseudoalteromonas sp. S554
CCAAACTGCGCTAATCGCCGTTACTTACTATTCTCTACGAGTGACCTCGTTGACAACGGGGTGCATAATAGTGATTTGACGGGGTTAGGTCAAACGTTTTTTTAAGAAAACAAATCAAGTGGTCATTTTTAGCCCACAATGGCTAAATATTATAATAGAAGACTGAAATTTAAACTATTTAATTACTCTAGTACTATATAGATGAAAAGCAACTTGGCGATGCAATGCTTTTCTGCGAAAATAGCTTAGGTAATATTAAATGAAAAAATAAAGTTATTATTCTCTTTATAAGCATATGCCCCTTTTTATTATGCGTTCATTTTTAAAGTATCGGTATCTAGTTAATTAACCCCAATTAAAGGTCAACCATGACGGCAAACATCATTGATGGTAAAGCAATCGCAAAACAAGTACGAAGTACAGTTGCGCAACGCGTAAGCGAACGCGTTTCTAAAGGATTACGCGCCCCCGGACTTGCAGTAGTCCTCGTAGGACTTGATCCAGCAAGCCAAGTTTATGTTGGTTCAAAGCGTAAAGCCTGTGAAGAAGTTGGTTTTATTTCAAAATCATTTGATTTACCTGCAGACACAAAAGAAGATGCTCTTTTAAGTTTAATTGATGAGCTAAATAATGATGCAGAAGTAGATGGCATTTTGGTGCAGTTACCTTTACCTGATGGACTCGATGCAGAGAAAATTTTAGAACGCATTACACCACACAAAGACGTTGATGGCTTTCACCCTTACAATATAGGTCGTTTAGCACAGCGTATGCCTGCGCTTCGTCCTTGTACGCCAAAAGGGATTATAACTTTACTCGATTCTACCGGTGTTCGGTATAAAGGCATGCATGCGGTTGTGGTTGGCGCATCAAATATTGTGGGCCGCCCTATGTCGTTAGAGCTATTACTGGCCGGTTGTACGACTACTGTGTGCCATAAGTTTACACAAGATTTAGAAACCCATGTGCGACGCGCAGACCTGCTGGTTGTAGCTGTGGGCAAACCTGAATTTATCCCAGGAGATTGGGTAAAAGAAGGCGCCATTGTTATTGATGTAGGTATAAACCGTTTAGATACAGGTAAATTGGTAGGTGACGTTGAATACAGCATTGCAGAGCAAAAAGCTCACTTTATTACTCCTGTTCCTGGCGGGGTTGGCCCAATGACCGTGGCCAGCTTAATTGAAAATACATTAGAAGCATGCGAAAAATATCATAGCTGAATATAATTCAAATAAAAAAGGGTTGCCATTCGGCAACCCCTTTTTATTACAAGCGAGAAATTTTAAGCCTTACGCCACGTTGTCTTACCCGCCGAGTCTTCAAGTATTACACCTAAAGCATTAAGTGCATCACGGGCTTCATCAGCCGCAGCCCAGTCTTTACTCGCACGTGCTTCATTACGTTTTACTATTAAGGCTTCAATCGTTGCAACTTCATTATCATCTTGCCCGCCTTGTAAAAAAGCCTCAGGCGCTTGTTGTGCAACGCCTAATACTTCGCCAATAGTACGTAATATAAACGCAAGTTGACCCGCCTGTATTGCATCGCTTTCTTTTACGCGGTTTAGCTCTTTTGCCAGCTCAAATAAAACAGGTAAAGCCTCTGGAGTATTAAAATCATCATCCATTGCTTTTCTAAATTTAATCACGAACTCGTTACTCTCAAGCTCACACTCGATGGGTTTAACGTCACGTAAAGCAGTATAAATACGCTCTAGCGATGAACGCGCTTGGTCTAAGTTTTCTTGCGAGTAATTAAGTTGGCTGCGGTAATGGCCTGATATTAAAAAGTAACGAACCGACTCAGGGTCGTACTCTTTTAGCACATCGCGTACAGTAAAAAAATTATCTAACGATTTAGACATTTTTTCTTTATTTACTTGTACCATACCCGTATGGATCCACGTATTTACATACTCACCATTATTGGCACAGCATGACTGCGCAATTTCATTTTCATGGTGCGGAAACTGTAAATCAGAACCCCCACCATGAATATCAAAATGTTCACCTAAGTGCTTTGAGCTCATAGCTGAACATTCAATGTGCCAACCTGGGCGCCCTTCTCCCCATGGAGATGACCATGAAGGCTCACCAGCTTTGGCTTTTTTCCATAAAACAAAGTCCAATGGGTCGTCTTTATCTTGCGCAACTTCCACACGCGAGCCTGACTGCAACATTGTTAAATCTTGTTGAGAAAGCGCGCCGTATTGCTTAAACGTTGATACATCAAATAACACGTCACCATCAGCTGCTACATAAGCATGCCCTTTAGCTATTAAACGCTCAACCATTTCAATAATTTCACCCATGTGCCCTGTCACTGTTGGTTCTACATCCGGGCGTAACATGTTTAGGCTATCAAAATCTTCATGCATGGCTTTGGTCATGCGCAGTGTTAAATCGTTTATTGACTCTTTATTTTCATTTGCACGTTTAATAATTTTGTCGTCAACGTCGGTAATATTACGCACATATTTTAAATTGTAACCAATATGACGAAGGTAGCGAACAATGACGTCAAAGCCAACAAATGTACGCGCATGACCGATATGACAGTAATCGTAAATGGTGATACCACACACATACATGTCGATTTTACCATCGACCATAGGTTTAAATTGTTCTTTTTGTCGCGTGAGTGTGTTGTATATTTGTACCATTTAGTTGGTGTCCTTCACTATTATCAAGAAAATGTATGTTACCACTTGAAAAGCATGGGCTCTAGCGCTTTGTTAATCTTAGCTAACTAAGATAAAATAGTGCGACTATTTAAACCAGATATAGGAAAGCTCATGGTTGTTCTACACACAAACTTTGGTGACATCACCATTAAAATGTTTGAGCAAGAAGCTCCAAACACAGTAAAAAACTTTTTAGAGTATGCAAACGCAGGTTTTTACAACGGTACAATTTTTCACCGTGTAATTGATGGCTTTATGGTTCAAGGTGGTGGCTTTGTTTCAGGTATGGAGCAAAAAGACGTTAACGATCCTATTCAAAACGAAGCTAACAACGGCCTGTCTAATAAAGTAGGTACTTTAGCTATGGCACGCACACCAGATCCACACTCTGCTACAGCACAGTTTTTTATTAATGTTAACAACAACGATTTTTTAAACCACAGCAGCGAAACGTCTCAAGGCTGGGGTTACTGTGTGTTTGCTGAAGTAGTTGAAGGCATGGACATTGTAGAAAAAATTAAAGGTGTAGCTACTGGTAGCAATGGTTTTCACCAAGATGTTCCTCTTGAAGACGTGATCATCGAAAGCGTTACTGTTAACTAATAGTTCGCTTACCCACATAACGTGGAGTATCAGCGGGTGTCATTGCAACATGCATGCGCCCGCTTTATTTTTATCGAAAAGATATCCCTATGACTCAAAAAACGTATTTTATTGCTGATTTACATTTAACTGAAAACAGGCCTGATATTAGCGCTGCTTTTTTTAAGTTTTTAGAATCTAACATTTTGAATCAAGACGTTGATGCGCTTTACATTTTAGGTGACTTTTTTGAAGTATGGGTAGGTGATGACTACGTCACTGAACTTGCGCGCAGTGTAGCTACAAAGCTTAAAGCAATAAGTGATTCAGGTATTCCCGTCTATTTTATTCATGGTAATCGCGACTTTATCCTGCGAGAACACTATGCAAATTTAGCAGGTATGACACTGTTAGATGAGCAAACTGTTATAGACCTTTACGGCACACCCACTGTTATTTTACATGGGGATGAAATGTGTACCCAGGATATTGAGTATCAAAAATTTCGTAAAAAAAGCCGCGGTTGGTGGTGGCCAAAATTAATGCTTGCCATGCCATTATGGTACCGAAAAAAAATAGCTCGCAATGCCCGTGAAAAAAGTAAGCTTAGCCAAGCAGATAAACCGATAGAAATTTTAGACGTTGTTGATGATGCTGTCCTTTCGACATTTACGAAGCACAAAGTTGTTAACATGATCCATGGTCATACGCACCGACCAAATATTCATACATACTCACTAAATGGACAAACGCTTAAACGCACTGTTTTAGGTGACTGGTACGAACAAGGCTCCTACTTAATTGTAACACCTCAAGAACAAAGGCTAATAAACACACCATTTAAATGAGCTATATAAAGCCATTTTAAGAGCCTCAAACCATAAGTGTAGTCCCTTTAAGGCCCTATATAGCATTTAAGTAATACGTTAAAAGTTAAATGTGGGTACTCACTTAATTTTTAGGCAACGTAATTGTAAATCGAGTTTTAAATTTATCCTCCCATTGAGGATCAGACTCTAAAACCAATTGCCCTTTTAAAATTTTGGTAACCCATTGAGAAACCATATAAAGCCCAAGCCCTATGTTCCCTTTACCGCGCGCTGATGTATGAAAGGGCTCAAAAATAACAGATTGCTGCTGCTGATTTATCCCGCATCCGCTATCTGATACGCTAATATTTATATCTCCCTTATCACTTTCCTCAACCTTAATTTCAATCTCACCAGATTGATTTTCTTCAAAAGCGTGGTTAAGCGCATTCATTATTAGGTTTTCAATAACCTGTGAAATAATCCCAGGGCGGCTTTTAAGCGTGCAGTTATCATTAAACAGGGTTTTAATTTTAACCTTTGAGGTTTTTAATCGAGAGTTCAGCGTAATCAACAACTCTTTTATTATTGTTTCAATATTACATTCAATAAACTCTTCATTATTTCTATCTATAGCCATTTTTTTAAAGCTTTTTACAAGCACAGCAGCTTTATCTAGATTTACTCTGGCTAAGCCTAAATTATCGTCTAAGCTTGATACGCTGTTCTCTAGCAGAGACTTTGTTAAGCCAGTTTTTATACCTTCATTGAGGCGGCTCATCACCGACTCTGCATTAGTAACAGAAATAATAGCACCGCCAATAGGCGTGTTCATCTCATGAGCTACACCCGCAACAAGCATACCTAATGAAGATAGTTTTTGCGCTTCAACAAAGCTGTCCTGCAAAAGTTGCTGCTGCCTAATGGTATTTGAAAGTTGATTATTGACAGAATCCAGCTCCAACTTTTCAGCGCGTAACTGGTCAAATAAATCTTTTAGCGTTTTTGTATAGCAATATTCTCTGTATAAAATAAAGCCACCAATAAACAAAAGAATAATACCGCCAATACCAGCATAACCTAGCGCCGTAAAGTGTATTTTATTCATCAACTTATCTTTACTTTTGATGTAAATATAAATGACTTCATTAAGGGTTTCATTATGCCTTTTTGAAAAAAGTGCGGGCAGCTTGTCTAACGAATAAATGTTTGAATCAAAATATCTTACTGTATTTTCTTGTTGGTTTTGCATAGACTCCCAGAGTGATGGGTTATAATTAGCAATTGTTAGCTCTGGCAATCCAAGCATAAACCCCCACTCTTTAGACTTATCATTGTTAAAAATCCAATACCCATCTTTGTTTACAATATTAATTTGAGCGTTTTCAGAAGAGTAATTTCTAATTTTCTGAAAAAAGTCAGATAAGTTAAAATTAATTATAATGAGGCCATCAACTATAAATTCGCTTGAGCTAGTTCGATAAGTAACTCTAATGGTGGGTTCGTATGGCTCAACTATTGAAGCATACTCCATATTTAAATCAATTCTTGATAAAAACGAATCAGGTGCCTCTATCGATATACCTTGCCTAAAGTAATAGCGCGACATTTTGTTTTGGAGCTCTTTTTGCTTAACAACTTTTGCCTCACCGTTTTTAAAGTCAACTCTAAAACGTTCGTTCCCGGTAATATCAATCCACCGAATTTGCGAAATGATAGGCGATAATAACCCAAAATTAACGAAGTAATCATTTATGCTTCGTATGGATTCTCGGTCTCTAAACATATACCTGAGCTTATTGCCCCTTTTTAGGTTTTTGTTGTCCGCTAAAACTTGTGTTAGTTTTTTTATGCTACTTAGCTCTTTTACAAACTCTGTCTGCACTAGAGATAGTTTGTCGTCTTGATAATCTTGAACAAGCGCAAGCCTTGATTGGTAAATTTGCCAATATACTAAAAAACTAATAACGCCAGCAGCAACCATAATAAACAATGCTTTAATATATAACTGTTTATTATTTAAACTAACAGAAAGTCTATGATCAAACTTTTCCATGTTGCTTTAACCATGTTGTTAAATCGTCAAAAAACAGTGGTTTTGAAAAGTAATAACCTTGGGCCACATCACAGCCTATTTTTTTAACCCATTCACACTGCTCTAGTGTTTCTACACCCTCAACAATAATAGAAAAATTAAATCGTCTGGCTAAGTTTACAATCATTTCTAGGATGTATTGGTTATTAGCATTGCGCTCAATATCAGTTAAAAAACATCTGTCTATTTTTAAAATATTTGCAGGTATCTCAGTTATGTGTGAAATAGATGAATAACCTGTTCCAAAATCATCAATACTTACCTTAATACCCAGCGCCATAAATTCATCTAACGACTCTCTAATTAAGTCGTAATTACTGATCGCTTGGGTCTCAGTAATCTCTAGCTCAAGCATTTCTGGAGGTATATTGGCATCTTTTAACTTATGAAGGGTTTTTTTGCAGTAATCAGGGTCAACCAAATCAAAGGCAGATGCATTAAAAGCAATAGGCAGATTTACGCCTATATCACTTAACTTATGAATGGTCGAAATTATCTTATCGAAAATAACGCTGTCTAATTCACTAATTAAACCTGCTGTTTCAGCAAGTTCAATAAATATCTCTGGGCTTACAAAACTACCGTCTTCTAACTGCCAACGAGCCAAAGCTTCAAAACCGACAGGTGTTAACGTTGCTAACTCCATTTTCGGTTGTAAGGCTATTTGTAAAGTACCAGCACCAATTACTCTTCTTAATCGGGCCATTAAACTATATCGGTTAGTTAATGCTTCTGTTTTTTCTTGGGTATGCTTTATATATTTTAAAGATGCGGTTTGACTGTCACTTAAGCTAGATTCAGCAATGCTTATTATTTTTTCGGGTACAATATTTAAGACAGAACTTAGCTCTAAATCAAGAATTCTCAAATCAGCATATTGTTTTACCGAGGTAATTATACATTTTTGCCTTTTTAGGCTAGCTATCATTTCGTCAGTTATATGAAAGTTTGCGTTTATAAGTAATCCAAAGCTGCTGTTATTAATAATGGCAATACGCGCTGAATAACCATCAAAAATAGTCAATAAATTTTTATAAACTTCTTTTAATAGTTTTTGACAAAAATCATGGCCAAACGAAAATGCTTTTTCTTCAAATTGTTCAACCTCAAAAACTAATAAACGTGTTTGGTACTGCTCGTGCAGGTTCATATTTTTTATTTCGCGAGTGAGCCAGTTTCGATTATGCATATTTAACGAAACATCGGTATATGCAAGTTCAGTAAGCTTGTTAAGCAGTGCTATATTACTGAAGCCTGTGCTTACATTTTCACTAAATACTTTTAATAAGTATTCATTTTGTTCAGATATTTCATTGTCCGATTGAACAATCGTTATATAGCTTTCCCCAGCTATTTCTTTGTTGCAAAAATAAAATACCGTGTGGTGCTCAGAAAAAATGTGCCTTTTTTCGTCCAAGGCTCGCTCAAAATCACTGTAAATTTGTGGAAGTAAAACCCTATCGTCAATAAGCTTTCCTTCAAACCCATCAAAACAACCATTAGCTGTCGAAATATGCGCTCTAATAATTTCGCCATCATTTTGGGTGGAGCACACAATCCCCCCTCCCTCGGTGACGTTTAAAATATTACTGATTTCTTCTAAAACAGCTCTAGAGAAAGAGCTCATGTCGTGTTTACTGTTTATGCTTCTTGAAGCATCTAAAACTAGCTGAAGACCTTTTCTGGCTGAAGATATTTGTGTAATGTATTTCCAGGTGCGTAGGTTGCTTGTAACAATAGATTGTAATTTTTCAGCAGAGACGTCTGACTTATTCCAATACTCGTCTATATCAAGCGTTTTCATTATTTGCTGTTCGGGAGCAAAGCCTGGTTGACCTGTAAGTAAAACAATACGCATGTCTGCGTTACCAATCACCTCTCTTATAGTACTTACAAGCCTGAGACCTGAGTCATCATCTTCCATAACAACATCTATAAAGGTGAGTGCTATATCTGGATGCAAACTAAGCACTAAAGCTGCTTGTGAAACCGAGTTAGCTGTGAGGACTTCTATTTCACAATTATCATCTGGTCTCATTTCTTTTAAGCTATTGGTTAAAGCATGTTGATAATTTATATCGTCCTCAACAGTGAGAACTTTTATTTTTTTTATTGTTGAGCTGTCTTCTTCACGCTCCTCATCAAATACAAACAAACTGTTGCTATCGGACATCCTACACCGCCTATATAAAAAACATACAACTAAATTTAATAGATATAGTTCGTAAATTTGTATGTAACTTTTTACTATATATAGTAGAAGGCGATTTAAGTTTGGTCTAATTTTTAGTGCTTTATCTCATCAGTTATGCAAAAAATAAAGCACTGGGGGGATTATGCTGGAGTACCACTATGAAATTTGAAGTCTTCATCTGCCGATACAATAAGTTCAGCTTCAATTTCACCAAATTCCTTAACCCTTTGCGTAATATCAAAATCGGCAATTTCTTGAGCTAAGGCTAGATAATCTTGATAATGACGAGCCTCTGAGCGCAGTAGCGAAATATAAAAATCACCTAGACGTTTATCTACATGGGGCGCCAACTTTGCAAAACGCTCACACGAGCGTGCCTCAATGTAAGCACCTACAATTAATTTGTCGACAAGTGCATTTGGCTCGAATGTTTTAACATTTCGTAACATCCCTTTAGCGTAACGACATGGTGTAATACTTTGGTACTCTACACCATACTCATCCATTATTTCTAAAACTTGGTAAAAGTGATGTAACTCTTCTTTTATGAGCAACACCATTTTATCAATTAAGTCTTGCCCGTAAGGAGAGTTAGACTTGGGAATGATTGATTTAGTGAGCTTGTTTTTTGCTGCTAAATCACGCCAGTTACCTTCACGTTTATAAATTAGTGTTTCGAATGGTTTAAGCCAAGCTAAAAGTGCATCACCGCTTTCTTTATCTACTGCATACTTACGAATTAAAAACATTGCTGACTGAGCGGCTTTTAACTCATTAAATGTAAATATGTGCATATATAAATAGCAATATATTTATCAAGTAGTTAATGAAAAATTATGCTGGGATAGTTTTTATTTGCGAATAGAATTAAATTCATATTCGTACAGAGTAAGATAGAACGTAAACAATTTTGAAAGCGTGTGGAATCTATCCAGTGTTCGCCTTAGTGAATTGATAAAAATGTTTTTTTAGTAATGATTTTGAAATATTGGTTTTAGATTGACCTAAACTGTTGCCTTTCAAACCCCTATAGTATTTATCTCTGACTTTATCAGAAACGACTATTTTCAAAGTCTGCGGCTCGATTGATATTAAAAACCTGTCAAATAGTCGATGTATATCGACTCTGAGACATAGTCCATTTTGCAACAGATTGGATTGTTCTCCTTTGTAAGGAATAATATGGGCAGCTTCTAACAAAGCCAGCTCAGCACATCCTGATACGGCACATTTTGAATAAAAGTTATCAAGAGTTAATGATCTAAATCCCTGCTGGCCAACCCTTGTAACTTGGCTCCTAGTGACTCTATCCCTGTTATCTTCTGTTAACGCATGTAGGCTCACTTGCTCTTTATCATCTATTTTTGTGTGAACATTTTCTGTTAACTTATCAGTATCTTCTTCATCAATGTCAAAATCTAAATCAAGAATTTGGGGGTGTTCTAAAAAGGCTTTCCAGTGTTTTTTCTGGCTATCAATTTTTGTAGATTTTCTAATAATAGCTAATGCTTCACATGCCGCAGATATTGAAGAAAATGAGTAATTGCGCTCTTCCCATAATTTTAAAATACGCTTTAAAGGAAGCTGCACAACTTCAGATCTATTATATTTTTTTCTGTGAAACGGATTGATTGTGATTATCTGATCATTTTGAGGATTTTCTGCTAACTCAATATCCTTTAACTTTCTTTCAAATTCACTGATCAAATCATGATTTAAGTAGCTTTCCCAACCCTTATAGTTCTTAATATTACCATCATTAACATTCTTAATAGCCAATATTTCTGCCGCAGCTTCTTTTGTACCACATAACTTTAACCTGTGATGCCAAACTAACTCTACCTCCTCTAAAGTAAGCTCAGTTACATCTTCAGGGTCAAACACATATAGGTGCAGTGGCAGGTTATGTTTTACTTGGGTAGCAGTAGTCTCTTTATTTGGCGTATCTATTGTTTCGTAAAGATCATTTGAGCTCATTGATAAAGCAAAATCATCATCGAGATCTAAATCATCATCTAAAGGTATTTCCGTACTCTGCTTTTCTAAAAGGTATCGCTCGACATTAAAAGATGGACCAGGATTAATTTTTCTTTTAGTTATATTATTCTTTTTTCCTTTATGCTCGGCATAAGCATGTTTAGCTTTATTAAAATCAACAATATTTAAAAACTTCTTGAAAGCACTAAAATTTTCTTTATTTTCATAAGCTACTTTAAGAGCTTTCTTCTCACTTTTAGTTAACCTGAATTCATGTTTCGCTAGTAGGTGAAATAAGTCGTTTATGCTTTTCCCTTTAGAATAATATTCAAAGATATCTTTTTTTATTCCAATAACAGTACGCTTCATCATAATTCTCTAAATAGATCTATATTTTGATATTATCTACATCTTTAATATAACTCGCGAAATTCCTATTCACCTTGCATACAAATACTTCTGAAAACCTATAAATGTGTCGCGTATCGCAGCTGGTGAGCCAAACTCAATCGCTGCATCATTAATGGTATTGTATTTAAGTTCTACTAGACTACGCATTTTTCCAGGTGCCAGTTCTTGAACGCCGTCTTCAATGTATTTACTTAATATAAAGTTGATAAATTCTTGTTGTTTATAATCGCTAAAAGCAGAGTTTATTTTAGGTTTTGCCTGTTGGGCTCGCTCGGTGCGTGTTTGCGCTTTTGCGGCATAGGCTACATAAGACAAAACATCGTATACGTCGCTGTCTTGAGCATCGATTACTGCCTTCATGCTGTCGAGTTTTTCACTATCGTAACCCGCTTCAGTTAAGTCTTCTAATAGCTTTTCGCGAGTTGTTGGGTCACTCCATATTTCGCGTAGTTGGTCTTCGTTTTCAAAAAAGCGCGGTAGGTCGTCAAACATACGTTCAACAAATTCTTTTGCTGTAATGGGCTTACCTTCTGCACTCCAGTACATTGCTGAGGAAATATGCTTAATTTGTCGTGTACGGCCGTCTGAGAGCTTTATTTCGAGCTTTTCACATACACATGGCCTTTCGCCACATTTATCACAGCCTTCAGGCTCTGGCTTTTCACAAACACATGGCTTTTGTTCACACACTTTACAGGGTTTCTTTTCACCGGCACCATCGCCGCCAGTGTCTTCACATTGGCACGGGGTTGTGCCGCACTCTGGGCATACTTTGTTGGGTATTGGTTCACCATCCCAAGCTGGGTCTGCAAAGTTATGGTGCGCTTTTACAAAGTCGTAAATGGTAAAATAGTCTTTCCCATCGTAAGTACGAGTGCCTCGGCCTATGATCTGTTTAAACTCAATCATGTTGTTACAAGGGCGCATAAGCACAATATTGCGAACATTACGTGCATCTACACCAGTAGAGAGTTTGCGTGATGTAGTTAGAATTGTCGGAATGGTTTTTTCGTTATCACAAAAGGTTTTTAAATCGTTTTCACCCGCAACACCATCGTTAGCGGTAACACGAACACAATAGTTAGTGTTGATGGTCCAGCCTTTTTTTACTGCGTACTGATTAATAAAATCGCGCACCATACCGGCATGAACTTGTGTTGAACAAAACACGATAGTTTTTTCTTTAGGATTAAAGCGATCCATCCAATACTGTACACGGCGCTCTTCGCGCTGAGGTATGGTAATAATGCGGTTAAAGTCACCTTCTTTATACAGTTTACCTGGCTCAGGATCGCCTTTTACAACAACACCATCCCCCTCTATGTACTTGTACTCATCCATAGTGCCAACAATCGGTAACACTTTAAATGGCGTTAAAAAGCCATCGTTAATGCCTTCTTTAAGGGTATAACTGTAAACGGGTTCGCCAAAGTAGCCATAGGTATCGGCATTATCGGTGCGTTTGGGTGTTGCGGTTAAACCCAGTTGCACAGCAGGGGCAAAGTAATTAAGAATATCACGCCATGCACTTTCATCGTTCGCACCACCACGGTGACACTCATCAATAATAATTAAATCAAAAAAGTCAGCTGGGTATTGCTCGTAATACGGGTTTTCTGCTTTTTTGATTGGTGTATTTTCATCCTCTTCTGTTGTGGCTTTATTTAATTCGGTTTTAGGCCCACACATAAGGGTATGAAAAATTGTAAAAAATACGCTAGCATTTTTCGGCACGCCGCCTCGTTTACGAATATCTTCAGGGGTGATGCGCACAATGGCGTCTTCACCAAATGAGCCAAAATCGTTAAACGCTTGATTGGCTAAAATATTACGGTCGGCCAAAAACAAAATACGTGGGCGCTTTTTCGCAAGGCTAATGTCTTTTTGCGCGGTTAGGCTCCAACGGGTTTGAAATAACTTCCATGCGGTTTGAAAACCAATACAGGTTTTCCCCGTACCGGTAGCCAGTGTTAGCAGGATGCGATTTTTGCCCTGAGCAATGGCTTCTAGGGCATTATGAATGGCATTTTCTTGATAATAACGCGGTGCCCAATCACCTTTAGCCTCAAAGGGAATAGTAGAAAACGCATCACGCCAAGCTGTCGTATAACCTGCTTCTGGTGTATCGCCTTTTTGCTCAAAGGTTAAATCCCAGAGCGCTTGCGGAGATAGGTATTCATCTACCAGCTTCTCAACACCTGTAAGCATATCAATCTGGTAAATATCATGGCCGTTGGTGGCATACGCAACACGACATTGCAGACGCTTTGCGTAGTCTTTTGCTTGGCGCACACCTTCACTGTAAGTCAGGCTTTCTTTTTTGGCTTCTACTGCGGCAAGCTTTCGGCCTTTGTATACCAGTACATAATCGCAAGGCACTTTATTAGCGCGTTTACCACCGGCCATGATTTGGCCAGGGCAAATAAGCTCGCGGCGAATAAAACTGTTATCAACTTCACCCCAACCGGCAGCAACTAATTTAGGATCAATTAAATCCGCTCTGGTGTCGGCTTCGTTACGCGTCCTTGCTTGTGACATTAGGCCACCGCTCCTTCTTTTTCTTTGGTCAATTCACCTGAAAAGGCTTTTTGTAAGATAGATTTTTTTAGTTCGTCTAGTGAATCAAGTTTAGATTTATAGAGCTTAAAAACTTGATTAATCTCATTCTCAAGAACCTCTAACTTACTAACCACATCACCAGCAATTAGTTCAGTGACTTTAGGAACTGGAATGCTATTTAGTGCCCTCTGATTAAGTTTTGGTTGCGCCATACCAGATACATAAGGGGCTAAAGATATCGAATTCAAATAATACTCTATAAACTTTTGGGTATTTCGATCTTTAAACTTGAGAACATGTGCATGATTATTAACCCAATATCGTCCCGATGCTGAAAAAGCAATTGGGTAAGTTCTTGCTAGTAGGTTCGCACCATCTTCTGAAACGAGTAGTAATTCTTCATCAAATAAATAGTCGTCTACATAATCCACTATTCCAGATGCGCCATAATAAGGATACTCTCCTTCAATACGATCCTTCTTGGTAATCGGCACACGCTTACTATCTAAGTTCTCTGCAACAATATTCAAAGTAGAATCTTCCCACCCCTCACCACGCTGGCTAAACACTTGTTGCAAATAGCTTTCAAACAACTCGCGGGCGTTTTTGAGGTTTTGCTCGGTCTTGGCGCGGGCTTGTTCTATGTCGTGAAAGGCTTGGTCGAGAATAGCGACGATGCGTTTTTGTTCGGGAATGGGAGGGTATTTAACTCGAAGATTTTTCAAGGTTTTATAATATATACCTGAAACCCCAGTTGTACCTTGCTTCATACTTGTTAGCTGATCAGAAACATCTTTACTACAAAAAGCATAAGCTGCAAATTTGGGATTAAGTTCAGTAGAGAACTTAATCCTCATTATATTGTTATTAAAAAGCACAGGTATTTTTGAAGTTGATTGGTATAAACATGACTTACCTACAAGCTCATAACTATTTCTTGTATTAAATAAAAAGTCATTATTCTGAAGGCTAAACTTTTCAACTTCTTCATCAGTGGCATTAACGCGCACCATACTTTTAGGATTCCAGCTATTATCACTAGATATGTTATGCATTTTTACATAGTCAAATTCAAAGCAATCACTTTGTAAGCTTGAACCTTTTACTAAACCAATAGTTTTTTCTTGAATCAGTTCATCAAGTTTTTTTTCTTTCCAGAACTCTGATTCACTCATCACAACAACTCCTGAATTTTACCCAGAATCGCTTCGCTCTCTTTATCCAGCGCGATGATTTCTTCAATAATGGCTTGCGGTTCACGCAGGGGCGCTTCTTCTGCTTGATTCGGGTTTTTAACCGATAAATCCCATGTTGCATCATCTAGTTCAGACGTTGCCAATGACCAAGATTTAGCACTGTCCTCAAAGCCTTTTTGAAGCTCGATAAATTCTTTTAAGTCGTTGTCGTTGAGTGGGTTGGTTTTACCCAAGCTGCGACCAGGGTCTAGCTGGTAGAACCATGTTTTCTCGGTTGGCTCGCCTTTAGTGAAAAACAATACGACGGTTTTTACCCCAGCACCTAAAAAGGTTTTTGCAGGACAGTCGAGTACGGTATGTAAGTTACAGTTTTCTAATAGCTCCTTACGTAAGGCAATAGCAGCATTATCGGTATTCGATAAAAAAGTGTTTTTAATAACAATAGCGGCGCGGCCACCTGGCTTGAGCATTTTGATAAAGTGCTGCAAAAACAAAAAGGCAGTTTCACCGGTTTTAATCGGAAAGTTTTGCTGAACTTCTTTACGCTCTTTACCGCCAAATGGCGGGTTAGCTAATACAATATCGTGCTGGTTGCTTGGAGTAATGTCTTGTAGGTTTTCGCCCAGTGTATTGGTGTGAATAACGTTAGGTGCTTCAATGCCATGTAGAATCATGTTCATAATGGCGATAACGTACGCTAAAGACTTTTTCTCTTTGGCGTAAAAGGTGTTTTGTTGCAGGGTTTTTAAGTCGCTGGTTGAAAGCTGCTTATTGCTTGTACCACCTTGGCGAAGGTAGTCGTAGGCTTCACATAAGAAACCTGCCGAGCCTGCGGCACCGTCGTATATCGTTTCGCCAATTTGTGGCTGTAATACGTCGATCATCGCACGAATTAATGGGCGTGGTGTGTAGTATTCGCCCCCGTTGCGGCCTGCGTTGCCCATGTTTTTAATTTTTACTTCGTACAGGTGTGAAAGCTCGTGCTTTTCTTCTTGTGAGCGAAAGCGTAATTCATCTACTTTCTCTAGCGCATCACGCAATGAATAACCACTTTGAATTTTGTTTTTGATCTCGCTAAAGATTTCACCAATTTTGTATTCAATAGTGTCTGGGCTTTTAGCGCGTAACTTAAAACCTTTAAGGTAAGGAAATAACTCGCCATCGACAAAATCCATTAAGTCGCTACCGGTTAAGGCCTTGTCGTGATCAAACTCACCATTAGCGGTTTTAGGCGCAGCCCACGAACTCCAACGATACTCTTCATCAATAATATATTGGTAGTCTTCTGCCATTAACTCGGCTTCTTGAGATTTAGTAAACTCTAAATCATCAAGGTATTTTAAAAATAACATCCACGATGATTGCTCGGTATAGTCTAGTTCACTAGAGCAGCCTGCGTCTTTGTAAAAAATATCGTCGATGTTTTTAAAAGTTTGTTCAAACATTATCGTTTTATCCCTGCATAGGCTGTAGAGCCTATTTAAATGTTTATATAATTATTTTAGCCACGTACTATTAGATGCGTTAAAAGCTTTAAGTGGTATTTAGTATTCTCATCCATGCTTGAGCAACATAACCGATGGTTTTATTTTGCCCATCAACATTACCCAGTACATGACTGTATTTCAAGCAGTTAAACCAAAAAGAAAAATTGCAATAAAAGCACTAAGTACGTTTGTTGTATTACGTCAATAAGCGAAGCTTTTATTGTTGTATGGATTACATTGGAAGTATAAAGGGAAAAACATTAACAAAGAAGTGCTGGGTTTGAATTGAAATACTTTAATATCCACTTCAACCAATAACTTATACTTTTCAATTCTTAACGCGAAGCACCTCATAAACTTGCTTGATTTGCTTTAGCGAACTTTATATTTTTAATATGTTCGCTAAAGTTGGTTTTATACAGCCCGCATTCAAAGCGAAGTAATTTGAGTGTATTAATAACTGTAATTTAAAAAGAGTTACAGTTATTAACAACCTTATTACGCCTTGTCTATGTGCTTTGCAACAGTTTGTCTACTGAGACCTACAGCTTTAGAAATTGCCTTATAGGTCATGCTAGGAATCTCCTTTTTTAACAGGGCTGCATGCGTCTTAGGCTCACCCTGTTTTATCATTAGAAGACATGAGCTTTTACGGTTTAATTCCTCTTTGAGCTCTACATTTAACAAATGAAGACTTTCAAGATCTGCATCTTTTTGCGTAACCATAGCCAATAATTGTAACCACTTTTTCAGTAGATTGAGAAATGAACGATAATCAGAACACGCCAGTAATCTTTGTTTACTGAATAAGCGGTTTTTTAACAAACCGATTAGTTGCGGGTTTGAGTCTGCCTCAAGCTTATGAAAAACTCTTGTAACCTGCTCATTTAAGGGGCTAAAGCGAATAACTTTATTACACCAGCTCTCATCCTGTTGAAACTCGTTTGCACAAGCCCGTAAAATCTTAGTTGCTGGCGCGGGTTCATTAAGGGCTAAGCTGATAAGGTAATAAAGCTGCTCATCACTTAGACTCTGACGAGTTAGGCCTTCTTTATCTGCCTTTTCTTTTTGTAAAATGCGAATATTGGCTAAAACAGCTGCCCTTTGTTTTTTAAGGTTGCTCAGCTCAGTAAATTGTTTTTTTAGCTGCATATCATGGCTTATAATGGGTTCCTCCATATCCATATCCATAT
>NZ_PNDV01000101.1:0-1330 GCF_005930865.1 Pseudoalteromonas sp. S554
AAAGCCGAAATAGCTAAAGTACATAGCCCACTGTTTCAAATGACTATTGCTGGAAGTGCACCTAAGCAAAACATAGATGTAAACCAAGCCGTAGTAAAAGCGCAGACCAATGCAGCAGAGCAGGCAGCACCAGTAAAAGTTAACCAAACAGTAAAAGTGGTTAACACAAAAGCCGTTGCATCACCGGCTGTTAGACGAAAAGCACGCGAGCTTGATGTTGATTTAACACAAGTGCCAGGTAGTGGTAAAAATGGACGTATCTATAAGCAAGATATAGAAGAGTTTATTAAAGGTGAAGTACCTAACAGTATTGATACATCACCGCTTAATAGCAATGTAGCCAACACACAAAGTAAAACGCAGAGCTCTGGCGTGCGTGTAGAGCCAATTAAAGGCATAAAAGCGGCGATGGCAAAACAAATGGTTGCTTCTGTTTCAACCATTCCACATTTTACATTTTGTGATGAAATAGATTTAACAGACCTTATTGCCTTAAGAGCTTCAATGAAAGAGCAATACAAAGCACAAGGCGTTAAGCTCACTATGATGCCTTTCTTTGTTAAAGCACTGTCGCTTGCGATGAAAGAATTCCCGGTTCTTAATTCTAAGGTAAATGAAGATTGCTCTGAGCTCACTTATTTTGACGATCATAATATTGGTATAGCAGTCGATTCTAAAATTGGCTTATTGGTACCAAATATTAAGTCGTGCCAAAGTAAAAATATTGTTGATGTGGCTAATGAACTTACACGCCTTACTGAGTCCGCTCGCGAAGGGCGAGTACCACCTGAAGACTTAAAAGGCGGTACTATTAGCATTTCAAACATAGGTGCAATTGGCGGCACAATTGCCACACCAATTATTAATAAACCTGAAGTTGCTATTGTAGCGCTAGGTAAATTGCAGCATTTACCACGCTTTGATGAAAACGGCCATGTTGTGAGTAAGGCCATTATGCAAGTTAGTTGGTCTGGTGATCACCGTGTTATTGATGGCGGAACAATTGCTCGCTTTAATAACTTATGGAAATCGTACTTAGAAAATCCATCGGCAATGATGATGGCAATGAGTTAAAAATATAATTGTTTAAACCTAGGGCGTGTTGATCTTTGATGGTTGAATTTGCAGCAGTATGTTTGGTTTTTAGGCAAGGCAGAGCCTATGAAGTGTGGTTATTCCCCATAAATAGGCGATAACGCAGCATAAATGCCAAACATCCGCTGCCCTTCGGGTTCTGCCTAGGGGCGATAAACTCTTTGTTACTCGGTTTTTACTTAGCCCACTAGGTTACAAACCTCGCGCCGCGATTTAATCGACCCTAGATAGAACA
>NZ_PNDV01000102.1:0-262 GCF_005930865.1 Pseudoalteromonas sp. S554
TGTTTTGTTGTTGCTTTGATGGCGCGGCGTGTTTTTAAACTTACCTTCTCGATACTCTTTTCGCCAACGACTAAGCATTAACGGATGAATATCCAGCGCCTCGGCAACGTCCTTTGACATGACATCGTCTCGTAAGCTTAGTTCGACTGCTTTGATTTTGAAATTAACGGGGTAAAACCAAGTCTTTCTAGGTTGGGTATATCTAGGCATGTTAGCCTCCTCAAAGTGATGAGGAGGTGTCCACTAAAACGGGTGAGGAGCA
>NZ_PNDV01000103.1:0-27681 GCF_005930865.1 Pseudoalteromonas sp. S554
CGATTCTCCGATTTTAAATTTACGCTAATTTATCATGCTTTTAAGCAAAAAAAAGCCACTTTAAAGTGGCTTTGTACTAGATATATTTTAGAGTGTATATTTAATCAGTAACAACATCACTGTTTGTTACTAATAACATACGACCGCGCGTTGCTAAATAAACAGCAACTTGCATTTGCATTTCAGCATTTGCAGCAGCACTCCCCTCTACAGTAGAAGACTGAGCAGCATCTTGAGCAGGTGTTAAAATAGAACCATGATGACCCTTAGAAAATTTAATTAAGTAGCTAGCCGGTGCTTCTGTCATTGCTTGCGTTGTACTTACCGTTTCTAATCCCATAAAGTTAGCAAGTGGAATTGTACCAGAAATAGGATTGTTAGCTGCCATTGGTGGAATAACTTGATCTGGCTTGTTTTCACCGCCGTCGCCCACTACAACATTCGTATAAACAGGTGTACCTAACGCTTGTACCGCTGCTGCGTAATTAGTTGGATCGCCGCTATCTAATGCTGTTTGAGAAGCAAACGCAAACTGCGTAAACACGCCTTGGATATTAGTAAGCTTAGCTGTTTCACCTGCCGTTGTTATAGAAGTAATATACTCGTTATAACCACACGTTAAATATGCTTCCATATCTGGCAACTCAGCACCACAGTTAGAAACAGCATCACCTTGCAAGAAGGCATTAAATTCATCAGCTTCAGTTGTACCAGCTTGAGAAAGTACAGAGCCTTGAATAAACGGACCAAATGCTGCTGATTCTAGTAAGAAGCTAGCTATACCGCCGCCGCCACTTGCCAGAGCCACTGTATTTACATTAAATAATGGGTCAACAGTAGGCGCTAATGGATTATTAGCCTGTGCAATAAATGCAGGAGCAACAATAGAACCCAATGAATGCCCTATGTATGTTACATCTTGGCTGTTAATAGTTGCATCTTGTAAAAAGTTTAAGCCTAAACGTAAACCTAATAAATCAGCTGCTGATTGACGTAAGCTATCACGTGCAACTAATAAAGAGCTTAAATTCATGTAGCTAAGTACTGAACCGGTCGTTGCATTAAAGTCATCGTTGCCGTCACCGTCTACATCAACACCACGTTCACCATGACGAGGGTGGTCTATTGCAACCGTTGCAAAACCTTGAATTGAAAGTTGAGCCGTTAGTGCAAGCATACTCTCTTTATTAGTTGTAATACCGTGCTGCATCATAACAACAGGCCAACCGCCTTCAGGCATCTCAATTGCTGGCAACTGTAACTGAGCACGTACACCGTTGATGATTGGTAAAATTGGTTTTGTCACCTGTACTGGTACGTTAGCCATACTTTGTACTTTAGGGATTGAGTTATATTTTGTTAAATGACGTGTGCTATCGATACCTAGGTCACGTAACTGTCCACCACTAAGCGCTGAACATAACCCATCATTTTCACTAATAGGATCAGTTGGGAATGCATCACCTGCAACCGCTTTGTAACCTTGAAGTGCTACAGCGTTATCACACATACCTTGCCAGTATGTATCGTTTAAATCGCTAATATCTGTGCCAGTTGGCGTACCAAGATACATAGGTAACATAATGCTACCTTTTTGGTATTGAACGCCTGAAAACGCAGCAGATACTGTTACACCCTGAGATGCAAACACTTGTTGCACATTGACCATAGGTTGTTCAGGTACTTGCAATGCTGGTGTAGGCAAAGCATCGTTTTGTAAACTTGCAGCCAATAAGTTTTTAATTGTGCCAAGTACTGGACCCGCTGACTGAATCGTCATCGCGCCAGAAAAAATAATATCTTCCTTTGAAATATCACCAGAGCTCACAACTACGTTCTCGTAACTATTAACTGCACCTTGTAATGCAAGTTGAGAATCAGTAATTAATGGCGCTTCTTGCTTAACTAAGCCATAAGTAGATGACGGCGCAATAGAACGCCCCATAGAATCTTTAAGGCCTGTGGTTAATACATTGATGTACGAACTACCTGCTTTAAAAGGCTTTAGAGGAATAATAGCGACGGCATTTCCTGAAGCTTGAGTAACAAAGTCAACACCGAATGTTAATTCGCCAACAAGCTTACAAGCTGCACCAGCTGGAGCAACAGAACATTCTGCATCTGTCAGACTTGCGCCCATTATTACTTCAAAAATTCTTACGCTGCCAGGTGTTCCAGCTGACGCTTCGTCAAGTGAAACATTTGGTGGAAATGTCAAATCAACTTTATAAGGAACTTGAGACGACCAGCCGTCCAGTGCGCCTAATGCTAACTGAGGATCAGCATATGCAGCACGCGGGATAGATACATTGTCGTCATCTAATTCACCTGGAATATTTAAAGTACCATCTTGGGTACCGCTCATTAATAAATCATTGGGAACAGAAATTACACCGTTAGCAGGGTCAAAGCTAACCGTGGCCATAGGTACAACTGTAGCGGTTTCATTCTTAACATCTTCTAACGTTTCTCCGCCGCCACAACCTGCTAAAGCAGCAGTGACCGAGAGTGAAAGTAGCATTTTCTTCATATTGGTGACTCCGAACATATTTTATTTTTATAGTGTGTTTAATCAGTGTATCAAGTTAAAACAATGTAATCAGATTATTAATGAGACATTAGACCAGTTAAACTTAACGTAAAGTTTCTTTTTTCGCCACCTAATTTTTCAATAAATTCGATTACTTGTCGAATTGCTATGTTAAAATCAGAAAAAATCTATCAATTGGTACTTTTATGCACACTTATCAAGCAGCTGAAAATGCATTAAACGATAAAGTTATTTTAATCACTGGCGCAGGCGATGGTATTGGCCGGGTAGCAGCCATTACTTATGCAAAGCATGGTGCGACTGTTATTTTATTAGGTAAAACAACAAATAAACTTGAATGCGTATACGATGAAATTGTGAATGCAGGTTACCCAAAACCTGCGATTGTGCCAATGGATTTAAAAGGCGCAACAAAACAAAATTATCGTGATCTTGCTGCAACTATTGAGAATCAGTTTGGTCGTTTAGACGGACTTTTAAATAATGCTGGCATATTAGGCTCTCTAGGGCCACTAGAACATTTTTGTTCATCTACGTTTGAGAACATCATGAAAGTTAACGTGACAGCTCAAGCAATGATCACCAAAGCATTATTCCCCGTGATGCGTAAATCAGACAATGCTTCTATTGTTTTCACTTCATCTGGTGTTGGTCGTAAAGGCCGTGAGTTTTGGGGACCCTATGCCATCTCTAAGTTTGCAGTTGAAGGTATGATGCAAACGTGGGCTTGTGAAGTAGGTAAAACCAACATTCGCGTAAACTGTATTAATCCAGGTGCTACACGCACATCTATGCGCGCATCGGCATACCCTGGTGAAGATAGGGATAAGTTGGCAACACCTGAAAGCATTATGCCGACCTATTTATATTTAATGAGTGATGATTCAATTGCAGTCAATGGCGAGTCATTAGACGCACAAATAAAAAAGTAACAGCTGTTTACTTTTATTAACCTCAATAAAAAAGCCGCAAATAATGCGGCTTTTATACAAAACGTCAAAATATCACTTACGCTTAGTCGACTTAACACGTTGGTTGTGCTTTTTAACCGCTTTACGAATTTGATTAATTTTAGCGCGTTTATCTTTGCGTTTTTCAGGCATAACTGAAAGTTTAGTTTGCGTTTCACGACCTAACTTAACCGTTTTACGCAAGTAGTTAACGGTTTCTAAGTCGTATTCAACCCAACCACCTTGTGGCACACGCTTATCTAGCTCTAGCTTACCGTAACGAATACGGATAAGACGCGACACTTCAACGTCTTGAGATTGCCATAAACGACGAACTTCGCGGTTGCGCCCTTCGTTTAACGTCACATTAAACCAGCGGTTAATTCCTTCACCACCTAGCGGTTTTATATTTGTGAATTTTGCAGGACCATCTTCAAGCTCAACACCACGCATCAGGTTTTTAAGTGTCTCGTTTGTTACTTCACCAAACACACGCGAAGAATATTCACGCTCTACTTCATAACTTGGGTGCATTAAACGATTGGCTAATTCACCATCGTTGGTAAACAACATTAAGCCTGACGTATTCACATCCAGTCGGCCTACAGCTATCCAACGATCGCCATCAATACGAGGAAGTCTGTCAAATACAGTACGACGACCTTCAGGGTCTTTACGTGTACTCAACTCTCCCTCGGGTTTGTTGTACATAATTACACGGCAAATTCTGTCAGCTTTTTCTTCAATTTTTACGGTATGACCGTCAACACGAATTAAATCGGTTTCTTCAACGCGGTCACCGAGTTTAGCTACTTTGCCATTAACACTAACACGGTTAGCATCAATGTATTTTTCCATTTCACGACGCGAGCCTACACCAGCTCTGGCTAGGACTTTTTGTAACTTTTCACCTTGTATATTCATTCGGATGGTTCTCTCACAGAAGGATCACTTAATAACTGGTTTATTTTACTTTCTTGTTGCGCAGGTAACGCAGGTAAGTTTTCTAAACCCGTTAATGAAAAATAATCTAAAAATTGTTTAGTAGTGGCGTATAAAGCGGGCTTACCCGGTACTTCTTTGTGCCCTACCACTTTCACCCACTCTCTTTCGAGTAAGGTTTTAATTATATTCGAACCCGTTGTTACACCTCTTACTTGCTCTATTTCACCACGCGTAATGGGTTGACGATAAGCAATAAGTGATAATGTTTCCAATAAAGCACGTGAGTATTTAGGAGCTCGTTCTTGCCATAGGTTACTCAACCAAGGGCTCAAACTACTACACGCCTGAAATCGATAACCACTACCAACTTCAACAAGGCGAATACCACGGGTTTGAAAGTGTGTTTGTATTGTTTCTATAGCCTCGTTTATACGTGACATAGAAATTGCAATATCCACTAAAACAGTGTCTTTAATATGGCGTTTACTTATGGGTTTGTCTGCAACAAAAATCGCAGCCTCAATGATTTCAACCAACTGCTCATCACTAATTCGCCGCCCAGCCATATACACTCTTAATAAATAAAAATACACAGCCATCTATTATGACAGAACAACCACTAACTAGGAAAATATATCTGGCAATTATCTAAAATTAGCCATAAAAAAAGCCAGTTAAAATAACTGGCTTTGATTTTTATGTTCTGAATTTTAATTAGCTGTGTTTAATTGACTCTAACGCTTCGTCTTCAGCTACAGATTTACCATATTTATTTATGTAGCCCATAAACTCATTTTTACTAATTCGATTGTCTTCGTTTTTGTCCATATAACCAAAGTGATTTGAAATATCGTCGTCATTGCCTTCAACAACTGATATGTAGCCATTACTATCGTTATCTAAACTGGCAAAACTACTTTCAATTTTGTCAAATTTTGCAATTTCAGCTTTAAAGGCTGATTCACTTACATCACTATCGGTTGCAACCTTGCCAGTGTTTAACTGCATGTAAGCATTAAATTCTTTACGACTAATTTCTTCATCCATATTGGTGTCGATATTTGAAAAGTGACCCCAAATATTATCGTCGTCAGCTTCAACTTTTGAAATAAAACCATCACTGTCGTTGTCTAGGCTTGCAAAGTCGCTGTCTATTTTATCAAGACCTTGATTAGATGCGCAGGCTGCTAAACTTAATGTTGCTAGAATAGTTGTTGCTAATGTTAACTTTTTCATAAGACGTGTCCTTCGTTGTTAATAAATGTCACAACAACTAATACAAGTCTGGTGCCAAAATAAAATAAATATAAATTTCAGCACCTTACAGAAAACCTGTTTATTATTTATTCTATTTTCAATACGTTAGCCTTGAAACCTTTTCAACCAACCTTGTAAATTTTGCAAAAAAAAGCCCAGCTGTAAAAGCTGGGCTCTCATTAATTTTGTCGTGCTAATTAAATTGCAGCGTTTTGATAACGCTTAACAAAGTCAGTAACTTTCTGACCGTTACATTTAAGCGAGTTTAAATTACCTATTTTTTGGCGTACTGGCGCTAAACCTTGCTTTAATGCAGTCATACATAATTGAGTTTCTTGTTGAGCATCTTTAGCAAACACTTCTACTTTGTTTTCAGTTATGTTGTTTGTTGAATCTTTCTTTGCAATATCACGAATATCTTGGCCGTTACACATGATGCTTTGTGAGAAGCGTGATAAGTATACATTGTGCTTAGCTGCTAATTTACGTGCTGCAGAAAAACCTTCGTTTGCGCTTAATACACACAGCTTAGACTCAATAGAGCTGTCT
Source organism: Pseudoalteromonas sp. S554 (assembly GCF_005930865.1). NCBI lineage: Bacteria > Pseudomonadati > Pseudomonadota > Gammaproteobacteria > Alteromonadales > Pseudoalteromonadaceae > Pseudoalteromonas > Pseudoalteromonas sp. S554. The sequence goes on from NZ_PNDV01000103.1 coordinate 6,253, forward strand.
TGGCTGAAGTAAGTGTTACTTTGAGCTGAAACAGAAGAAGATGCTAATAATGTTGCCGCTAAAAATAATTGTGCTTTCATGAGAGATCCTATGTGAACGAGTTTGCCAATGAATTTGCGCGCATTATATAGCCAATTTATTGCAGATCAATTGAATTTTTTATTTATTTTATAAATTAATACAACATTAACAATGTTTAAACTTTCACCACCATTTGATCAACATTTGCGCAGCTATTTTGTCATTTCAGACATGTTATGTAAGCTAAATTACTGATACAATTTGCTATCAAAATGAGAACAAATTTAAAGGTAAATCGAATGAAAGTGATTTCTTTCAATATCAATGGTCTGCGTGCTCGTCTTCACCAATTACAAGCTGTTATTGATAAACATCAACCGGACGTAATTGGCTTGCAAGAGATTAAAGTTCATGATGAAGCGTTTCCATTAGACGATGTTCAAAAAATGGGGTACCACGTCTACTTTCACGGTCAAAAAGCACATTACGGCGTAGCTATGTTATGCAAAAAAGAGCCAAAATCGGTCTTAAAAGGGTTTGCTACCGACACTGAAGAGTCGCAAAAGCGCATGATCAGTGTCACTATTGAACAAGATAACGGTCGCGACATTACCGTTATGAATGGTTATTTCCCGCAAGGCGATAATATCAATCACGAAACCAAATTCCCCTATAAACGTCAATTTTATAAAGATTTGATGACACATCTAGATACAAACCTCACTCCCGATCAGGATGTAGTTGTTATGGGCGACATAAATATATCACCTACAGATTTAGACATAGGTATTGGTGAGGTCAACGCTAAACGCTGGCTAAAAACAGGTAAGTGCTCTTTCCAACCAGAGGAGCGTCAATGGCTATCAACACTTTTAGATTGGGGATTTAAAGATACCTTCAGAGAACTCTATCCTGATGTTAACGATCAATACTCATGGTTTGATTACCGCTCTAAAGGCTTTTTAGATAATCGCGGCCTGCGAATTGATGTTGTGCTTGCAACTCAATCACTTGCTGAGCGTTGTATTGAATCAGGAATTGACTATGAGCTACGCGCAATTGATAAACCATCAGATCATGCGCCAATTTGGTCAACGTTCAAGTAGCTATAATGTTAAACACTGAAATACAAGGGCTGATGTGGGTCCTTGTACTTGCTATTGCGATTTTTAGTTTCGACAAAAACACATATAAATCGCTTTATAAAACGTCTGCTAGGCAAACCGGTGTATTAGCCTGTGCGCTTGTATTTGCACTACTGTGGCGTATTAAAGCCGGTATTTTAACTGGCCTTGACCTGCACATACTTGGTATTACTGCAGCCACCTTAATATTGGGCTGGCGGCTAGCCATTTTGAGTAGCCTACTGGCAAGTGCCTTGTTGTTTTCATTTGGGCAGGTTAGTTTTAACCTTTTACCTGTACAAATACTTATTGGCGCTTTTATTCCCATATTATTGAGTTATTTAAGTTTTGTTGTGTGCTATCACTATTTACCAAAACATTTTTTTGTTTATATATTTGTTTGTGCCTTCATAACAGCTGGGTTTATAGCGTGCATAAAGATATCTTTAGGTGCCCTCTTTTATTTCTCTTTAGGTCAGTATAATTGGCAAGAACTTGCCGACAATTACGTTTATTTAAGTGCTATAATTTGGTTTCCAGAAGCCATGTTGAACGGAATGGCCATCACCATTTTAATTACATACCGTCCCCACTGGGTTAAAACTTTTTACGACAAGGATTACCTAGACTCATGAGTCTTGAATATCAATGCCCTTTATGTAGCAAATCGCTAACAAAAACTCAAAATACACTGCGCTGTGAAAGCAACCACAGTTTTGATTTTGCCAAAGAAGGCTACGTTAACTTACTGCCTGTTCAAAACAAAAACTCTAAACAACCTGGTGACTCGCTTGAAATGGTGCAAGCAAGGCGCACATTTTTAGAGCAAGGTTTTTATGCATTCTTACAACAAGCACTTAGCGATATAACAAGTACTATAAAAGGTAATAATATTATTGATTTAGGGTGTGGCGAAGGGTTTTACACCCACGCTATTGCTAATAATACTCAAGCGCAAGTTTATGGTGTAGATATTTCAAAGTCAGCTATAAAATACGCCGCTAAACGTTACCCCAACTGCAGCTTTAGCGTTGCGTCAATCAGTCAAGCCCCTTTTAAAGAAGGGTTTGCTGATATTCTTATAAGTGTATTTGCACCTTTATTTACTAAAGAGCTTGATAGACTCGCTAAACCTAATGCTACGCTTGTCGTGGCCAGCCCAGGGCCATGGCATTTAAAAGAGTTAAAAGCTTATATTTACCAATCAGTAAGCGAGCATACGAAAGTAGATGTGCCTGAAGGTTTTACAGAAACTCACCAAGATTTGATCACTCAACAGGTAACACTGAGTATTAACGATGTTAGAAACCTGATAATGATGACACCGTTTGCGTGGAAATTTAGACCTGAGCACTGGGAAACACTAGAAGAGAAAGGTGAACACCATGTCACCTTGTCGTTTTATATAACGCAATTTCAAAAAGCGTGATTGTTGAAAGCGTTTTATTAAAACTGTTCTTTAGTAAACGCTTTATCCATTTTTTCAAACATATCTTTAAGTAAATTTGCAAGCTCCAAATAGCGGGGCTTTTTTTCACTTAACTTAGGTTGATAACCATTAGCAACCATTTTTGTATGGAGCTCTTTGTACCAACTTAGCATGGCTGGGTCTAATGGGGTTTGTGCTCGTTTACCCAACCACAATAAACCTTGTAGAGGTAAAGATAAGAAAAACAATGCACTTGCAATCGCTTGTGGTAAAAAATCAGGGCCAAGGTAGTTGAGTTGAAAAAATAATGTAAACATAGCAAGAATGGGCATAACAGTAATGGCAAGTTCTGTTGCTCTAATTACCCTAAACTCACTAAACAATGGAGCTAACTCTTTTCGCATTGGCCATTGTTTTGCGTACTGTCTACCAATTTGAACTTGTGACATCACACTTTTTTGCATCATGACTCCTCACAATTACTGAATTCAATATATAAATTAGCTCGTGTTTTTATAAAGTGTAACACAAATACAGCGGGTTTCACTTAATCAGTAAAAGTGCTTAATTATGCTGTTAAATTGTGCAAAATACTAAACTAAATACATCAAATAGTTTAAAATATAAAACTTATTAATGGGTCTAACGACCTTGTTTATAATATCTTTAGCCTTTTAATTAAGACCTGAGTGTAACAGTAAATAATTAATGTTCACTTACTAAACTTTATTTATGGAAATTATATCTATGCCAACACCCGCTCCTAAGTCACAACATGTTTTAGTATTAAACTGTGGTAGCTCAAGTTTAAAGTTTGCCATTATTGATGCAAACACCGGCCATGAAATTATATCGGGCTTAGCAGAGCGACTAGGTGCAGCAACTCCGTCGGTAAAGTATAAATACAAAGGTGATAAAACACTTATTGATTTAGCACCAGAGCAAGCTCACGCTGAGGCTATTAATACGCTAGTAACGTTAATAAAAGATCACAAACTAGATGAACAGCTAATTGCTGTTGGTCATCGTGTTGTTCACGGTGGCGAGCACTTTACCAAATCAGTATTAATTAATGATAAAGTTATTGAAAGCATAACCCAGGCTGCAACACTTGCACCGCTTCATGGTCATGCCAACTTGCTGGGTATATCTTCAGCGCAAGACTCGTTTAAAGGCTTACCTCAAATTGCCGTATTCGATACGGCTTTTCACCAAACTATGGATAAAGTCGCATACCTTTATGCGCTACCTTACAATTTATATACCGAGTTTGGTGTTAGACGTTATGGCTTTCATGGTACGAGCCATTTTTATGTTGCCGGGCAAACAGCAAAACTACTTAACCAACCTATTGAAAAAAGTAATTTTATTAGTGCTCATTTGGGGAATGGCTGCTCTGTATGTGCGATTAAAAATGGTAAGAGTGTCGATACAAGTATGGGCCTTACGCCACTTGAAGGGTTAGTAATGGGTACTCGCAGTGGCGATATTGATCCAGGTTTATTTAACTTTTTAACGACACAACTTGATTATAGTGCGCAACAAATAGATGACTTACTCAATCAAAAAAGTGGTTTGTTAGGCATTAGTGAGCTTTCAAACGATTGTCGTACTATTGAAGAAGCTGCTACAGCGGGAAATCAACAAGCAGCATTAGCACTCGATATGTTTTGCTATCGTTTATCTAAGCAAATTGCATCGTACATGGTGCCTTTACAGCGTCTTGATGCGCTTATTTTCACCGGCGGTATTGGAGAAAATTCAGATATCATTCGTAAAAAAGTGATCACTCAACTTGGATTTTTAGGTATGGAATGTGACACGCAAGCAAACCTAGATGCTCGTTTTGGTCAACAAGGTGTAATTAGCACTGAGCAATCTCGTATCAAAGCTGTCGTCATGCCAACGAATGAAGAATGGGTTATCGCCCTCGACTCTGCAAATATTGTTAAGGAGCTATAATATGGCACACCGTATTATGTTGATACCGATTTCTACGGGAGTTGGTTTAACATCTGTTTCCGTCGGGCTTGTGCGTGCGCTTGAGCAAAAGGCGGTAAAAGTTAATTTCTTCAAACCTATTGCTCAACCGCGCTCTGGCGAAACCGGTCCAGAAAAATCGACACAAATAATAAAGCAAGGCTCCCCTATTGACCCACCAACACCGTTTGCATTGGATTACGCAGAGCAAATGATTGGTGATGCAAAGGGCGACGACTTATTAGAAGAAATTGTTGAGCGCTTTGAAAGTAAAATTAACGACGATGAAGTAGCCATCATTGAAGGCATGGTTCCGACTCGTAAACAACCTTATGCAGGGCGCGTAAACCGTGAAATAGCGCAAACACTCGGTGCCGATATTGTATTTGTATTAACGCCTGGTAACGATAATATTACCCAGCTGGAAGATCGTCTTGAGATTGCAGCTGGTAATTATGGTGGTATTGACCACCCGCGTGTATTGGGCTGTATTTTTAATAAAGTAAATGCCCCTCTTGATGAAGAAGGCAGAGCACGCGCCGATTTAGTCGACTCTTACAAACCTGATGAAGTAGATAACGAACTAAACCGTTTAGCATCACTGCCAATTTTTAGAAAAAACCCATTTATGTTACTTGGTGCAATACCATGGGATTTTGATTTAGTCGCACCACGTGTGAAAGACCTAAGTGCGTATTTAAAAGCCACAATTATTAACGAAGGTGATATGCTGCATCGACGCCTGCGTCGTATCACATTTTGTGCACGTACAGTGTCTAATATTTTAAACCACTTTACACCAGGTGCACTATTAGTTACTCCTGGCGATCGTTCTGATATTTTAGTAGCTGCGTGTTTATCGGCAATGAATGGTACTAAAATTGGGGCAATATTACTCACCGGTGGTTTTATGCCAGAACAGCGTATTATGGCGCTGTGCGAACAAGCAATGCAAACGGGACTACCAATTTTGGCAACAGAGGCCGATACATGGCGAACATCGTTGTTACTTCATAACTTTAATATGGAAGTGCCAAGCGATGATGACCAACGTATAGAAAAAGTGAAAAGCCACAATGCTGAATATATTGACTCAGATTGGCTGAACTCACTGGCAAAAAATGTGGGGAAAACACGTAAACTCTCGCCACCAGCTTTCAGATACTTACTTACAGATAAAGCTCGTAAAGCAGGCAAAACGGTTGTTTTACCTGAAGGCAACGAACCTAGAACTATTAAAGCAGCTGCTATCTGTGGGCAACGCGGTATAGCAAAAACCATTTTATTAGGTGATCGCGAAGAAATAATGCGTATTGCTGAGCAACAAGGTATAGAGCTCAACGAAAATGTAAGTATTGTAGAACCAAGCAGCATCATTAATGATTATGTCGAGCCTATGGTCGAAATCCGAAAAAGCAAAGGTCTCACCGCTGTTGTAGCGCAAGAACAATTACTTGATAACGTAGTACTGGGTACTATGATGCTTGAACAAGGCAAAGTTGACGGACTTGTTTCAGGAGCAGTTAACACAACCGCCAATACAATTAGACCGCCATTACAACTCATCAAAACGGCCCCGGGCTCATCGCTTGTATCGTCGGTATTTTTTATGTTGCTGCCTGATCAGGTACTCGTTTACGGAGACTGTGCAATTAACCCAGATCCAAATGCTGAGCAACTTGCTGATATTGCGATTCAGTCAGCTGACTCAGCTGCAGCTTTTGGTATAGAGCCTCGTGTTGCCATGATCAGCTACAGTACAGGTACTTCTGGTACAGGAGCCGACGTTGAAAAAGTGCGAGAGGCAACCAAAATAGCTCAACAAAAACGTCCCGATTTGATTATTGATGGTCCCCTTCAGTACGATGCAGCAATTATGGAAAACGTTGCGCTTAAAAAAGCACCAAATAGCCCCGTAGCGGGTAAAGCAACGGTGTTTATTTTCCCTGATTTAAATACCGGTAATACAACCTATAAAGCCGTGCAAAGAAGCGCAGACCTCATCAGTATTGGTCCAATGCTTCAAGGTATGCGTAAACCAGTCAACGATTTAAGCCGTGGTGCATTAGTTGATGACATTGTATACACAATCGCACTTACCGCTATTCAAGCAGCGCAAGTCGAAGCACTTAATTAAAGGCTTTAATTAACATGTGCTTTTTATAGCCTAGCTAATTTCTAATTATAAATTAGTTAGTTAGGCTATTTATACCTCTCAACCCCATAGTTATCCACAGAAATTGTGGGTAAGTATAAGTAGCTCATATTTTGCAGCTTAGTTACGGTGAGTTACCGCTTTAATTTATCTTTAATAATCTATACTATTAATAAATCGTCTTTGCTGTACCGCAGGTTTTTAATGTCAAAACAAACATTACAATTACACAGCACTATTTTGTCTATACATAGTTTAGATATTGATGCTGATATCCCTGCTGCTTTGTTAAAACTTCCGTTGTTTTTTATCTCAAAGACCCATGACGAACTATCAATTGTATGCCCCAGTAGTTTTGAATTACACAGCCTGGATACAGAATCTGATTGGCAAGCATTAGAAGTTATTGGCCCTTTAGGATTTTCGTTAACAGGAATTATGGCTAATATTTCTGGCGTGTTAGCTAAAGCACAAATATCTATCTTTTCTATTTCAACTTACGATACTGACTACATACTTGTAAAAAATCAAACAGCGGCCCAGGCAATCACAGCACTAAAAAAAGATGGCTATAATGTGGTGACAAACTAATTTATGAAAGCACAACCAATAGAGCTTATTGCACAAAATAAAATCCCCCGTGATGCTATTAATATCACCAGTCCTTTTACGGGAAAGGTAGTAGAATTAAGTAATCACCCAGAGCCTTTGTTCAGCTTTGGTACACTTGGCCCCGGTGTTATGGTGCAAGCAACCAGTCATAAAATTTTATCCCCCTTTGATGGGGTTTTACTGCAGGTTAAAAACGCAGGAACTGAATTTATTTTGCAGGCTAAAAATGGGTTAAAAATACTCATTAATTTAACCTTACCTGCCTCTGCAGCAATTACGCATACCCATATAGCCCAGTTAAATGGCAGCCAAGTACTCAAAGGCCAACGACTTGCTTATTTTGACCTAAGAGAATTAGACTCCCCCATGCTAGGAAGTTTAATATTACTTAATGGTCACAACCTGGGCACATTTCATTATTCACACCTGCATGTTAAAGCAGCTGAAGACACCTTATTAACTATTATTAAAAAGAAGTAACTTATGATCACTCTTTACGGAATTAGTAACTGCGACACAATTAAAAAAGCTAAAAAATACCTTACAGATAATAATATTGAGTTTACCTTTCACGATTACCGCAAAGAGGGTGTTAATGAACAAATGGTCGCTGAATTTGCTGATAAATTAGATTGGGAACAATTAGTCAATAAACGTGGAACTACATACAGAGCTCTAAGTGACGAGCAAAAAAAAAATTTGACTAAGCAAAATGCTATTCAATTATTAGTTCAGCAGCCCGCTATGATAAAGCGACCAGTATTAGTTAACGGTACTGACTTTTATTTAGGCTTTAAGGTCGCGCAATACGATGAGATTTTTAAATAATGAATGAAGTAATTGCACTTGCACAAGCCTTGATACAGCGTGAATCTGTCACCCCAGAAGATGCCGGCTGTCAACAAATGATGAACGAACGTCTTGAAGCGATCGGCTTTAATATAGAGTCACTATTTTTTACCGATACATTAAATACTTGGGCGCGTAAAGGCGACCAGTCGCCGCATTTTTGTTTCGCAGGACACACAGATGTAGTGCCTACGGGTCCCGCAAAAAACTGGCAGCACCCACCTTTTTCAGGGCTGGTAGAAAATGGTTTATTGCATGGTCGAGGAGCTGCCGATATGAAAGGCTCGCTTGCTGCCATGATTGTAGCTACTGAGCGTTTTGTAACTAAACACCCCGACCACAAAGGATCAATTTCTTTTTTGATCACTTCTGATGAAGAAGGACCATTTATAAATGGAACCACCCGAGTTATTGATACACTAGAATCTCGCGGTGAAAAAATTGATATGTGTTTGGTTGGCGAACCTTCATCTCGGGATGTCTTAGGTGATGTAGTTAAGAATGGCCGACGCGGCTCGCTTACCGGATTCTTAAAAGTTAAAGGTATTCAAGGACATGTTGCCTACCCTCACCTGGCTCAAAACCCTATTCATCTAGCCACTGAAGCATTAACAGAGCTTAGCCAAACCCAGTGGGATAAAGGAAATGATTTTTTTCCGGCAACCAGCTTTCAAATATCAAATATTAACGGCGGCACAGGTGCAGGTAATGTGATCCCTGGTGAGCTAGATGTGCAATTTAATTTTAGATTTAGCACCGAAGTTACACATCAACAATTACAACAGCGTGTAATCGACATTTTACAAAAACACAACTTAAACTACGAGTTAAACTGGATTGTAAATGGTCTCCCGTTTATTACAGAACATGGTCCACTCGTTGACGCAACCGTTAATGCTATTGAGTCTGTGACAGGATTAGCAACCAATTTAGAAACCACGGGGGGAACCTCTGATGGTCGCTTCATAGCTCAAACCGGTGCTAAAGTCATTGAGCTTGGGCCTCGTAATGCCACCATTCACAAAGTGGATGAGTGCGTAAGTACAGATGACTTAATTAAACTCACCGACATTTACGAGCAAATACTTGAGCAATTGTTAACCTAATGACTGATTTACAAGTACCCACGATAGCGTGTGTCACAGGGCAAAGTGATACACATTTAACTAAAATACAAAGCCATCGTTTGCATAGCGCTATCACTGCTGATTTTATAGCGCTACAAAATGCAGCTAAACAAGCTGGGTTTGACTTAACTATTGCATCAAGCTTTAGAGATTTTGACCGTCAGGCGCTAATTTGGAATAACAAATTTTCAGGACAAAGGCCTGTTTATAATTCACAACAAAAGGTTGTTGATTTAACGAACTTAAATGACATTGATAAGTGTATTGCAATTATGCGTTATTCAGCTTTACCTGGGGCAAGTAGGCACCATTTTGGTACCGATTTGGATGTGTACGACAAAGCCAGTGTTAGTGACGATTATCAACTGCAGTTATCTCCTCATGAATATGAGAAAAACGGTCCCTTTTCAGCATTTAGTGAATGGCTCGGTATTCACCTTGAGAAATTTGGTTTTTATCGGCCTTATCGCGAAGATTTAAACGGGGTAGCTCCTGAACTTTGGCATATTAGCCACATTAAGCAATCACAATTGCTAAGTATTCAACTAACTGAAAGTGCTTTACGAAAATGCATTGAAAACAGTGAACTACTTGGTAAAAGTGCCGTATTGGCGCACTTACCTTCACTTTATAAGCGCTTTGTGACCAACGTTAGTCCACCATAAAAGAAGGACTACTCCTTCTTTTTATTTAAAATAAATATGAGTACCGCTGTTAATATAACTAAGCTGGCGATAACAAATTCAACCGTTAATTGTTCTTGTAAAAAAATAACGCCTGCAAACGCTGCAACTACCGGCACACACAATTGCACAACCGCAGCCTGCGTGCTTTTAAGTAATGGCATTGCAACGTACCAAATACTATAGCCAATGCCAGAGGCTAAAGCGCCAGAAGCGCTCGCGAGTAAAATGCCTTGTATGGTAAGTGCGTTAAAGTAGCTCATACTAACAAGTAATAAGATGGGGAGCGCTACTAAACTTCTAATAAAATTAAACCCTGTCGTTCGCAATGGCGATACACATACTTTGCCACGTATACTGTAAATACCCCAAGCAACACCGCTTATGGCCATCAATCCCGCTCCTATTAGCGAGGGCACCGCCGCTGAGGGCAGCATCAAATAAGCAAACCCCGTAACAGCAATCAAAAAAGCAGCCCACTGCACGGCGCTTAATTGTTCTTTTTTATATATACCCCAACCAATCATCGTAAGTTGCACGGCTGAAAATAAAATCAGAGCGCCTGTTCCGGTATCTAACTCAACGTAGGCCACCGAAAAACTAAGTGCATAAACAAGTAAACTAATGCTACTTCGCCAACTCCCTGTATCACTTAAAATAGCATCATTAAATGACCCATTACGTTTTAGATTATAAGTATAAACGCTCATAATAATACCTAAACATGCAGCACCGCTTAATAAACGAATGATGGTAAAGTTATAGGGATCTATATACCCCTCAGCTAATGCCATTCGGCAAAATAAAGAATTGGCGGCAAATGCTATTAAAGCAATAAATGTATATATAGCTGCTTTCAAAATAATCCTTTTTAACCTAAATCTGGTTGTTAAATAATCTGTTTTTATGGGTGAGTAGTTAAATAACTTAAACTGCTATAAAAGTAAGTTATTTATACAGCATAAGGCAAAGTGTGCAAAAACTTTCAACTTAATAAGACCTTAACTTTTCGCTGTCTATTTCACACATTACTAAATTCACGCCTTATTCACATAGAACATGCATATTTACCTTAACGATGATATGGCTCTACGTTTTTTTACAATGTTTCACACTCTTGTTTAAAGTGAGTGTGTTAACCTGCTTAAGTAGATTAAAAGGAGTGCTGTGTGCGCAGAAGTATAATTTTAAGCGTTTGTTTTATTTTAAGTGGTTGTAGCTCTATAGGGTTTAACGACCTGTTTAACGATTACGCCACACAAATGACGCCAGTGCGAAATGCTATTGAAAATAATAACCCACAACAAGCTAAATCGTTAATTGCAGACAATAGCACTATACACAGTAGTTACTTGCTTAACCAACTTGAGCAAGCGCGTATCAACGACCTTACTAATTCAGCTGATAACGCTCAAAGCAAATTCGAAAACGTATATGCTCAAATGCAAACGAAACGCCAAGCTGCAAAGATTCAACTAAGTGCCGGGCTTGAACAAAGTAATGCATTATTTACGAATGACTCGGCAATTACCTATGTACCGCCTGCTTACGAGATGAGCATGCTTCATAGTTATAAAGCACTTAACTATGTTTATAAAAATGATATTGAAGGCGCACTGGTCGAAATTCGCCGAGCTAATAAAGTACAAGCCGATGCGCTTAGCGAGAATGAAGCAGAAATAGATTCAGAAAAAAATGAAGCGCAGCAGCATTATCCAAGTATGAATAATGTGACAAGAGATGTTAAAAACGGCTTTCAAAACGCATACACTTTTTACTTATCGGCTTTGCTTTACCAAAGTGCAAAACAGTTTGACGACGCCTACATAGACTACAAAAAAGCGTTAGCTATTCAACCAAATAATAAATATTTACAGCAAGATGTAATTCGCTTAGCTAAAAAACAAGGGTTTCATCAAGAATTTGACGAATACACACAACGTTTTGGCGAACTTAGCACTTTAAAGCCTAACCATGGTGAAGTAATCGTATTACTTGAACAAGGTTTCGTGCCCAAACAAACTGAATTTAAATTAAGACTACCGATTGATACAAGTAAAGGTGATGTTCGTTTTTATAGCCTTGCTATGCCCGTATATAAAGACAGTGCTTACATTAGCCCAATACAAAATGTGAATATTGCTGGACAAGAAGTAGCATTAGCGCCATTAGTTTATTTAGAAGCCCTAGCCGCTAAAACTCTTGAACAAGAAATACCAGGCAAAATTACACGCCAAGTATTACGGCTCATAACTAAAGAAAAAGTTCGCGCTGAGCTTGCGCGCAGCGCAGGAGATGTAGGCAACATTTTAGCCAATATATATAATTTAGCGTCAGAGCAAGCCGACACCCGAAGCTGGCTTACATTACCAAATCAAATTTCTGTAGCGCGTCAAAGTCTGACAGCAGGTGAACATATATTAAATATAGGCAATCAACCGCCTATTAGTTTTACCGTTAGTAAGCAAGGGTTAACTTTAATTTACCTAACCTCTATTAATAACTATTTTAACTACCATGTAGTTCAACTCTAGGAGACACCATGAAATACATAGTGCCAATGTGTGCCGTTTTATTGCTAAGTGCTTGTGCAACACAGCCTGACACATCAGGTATAGCGGTTGAACAAAATAAAGGAAATTTTAATGATCAACTTAGAGTGGATAACCCTGATTTAGGTGAAAAACTCGCCATTACCGACGTTAAAACGCGTCAAACAAATCAGTTAACGGATGTCGTGGTTACCCTATCTAGCCAATATAAAAAGTCACAATATTTACAGTATCAATTTAAATGGTTTGATAAAGATGGATTTTTGATTAAAGGAAATCATTCACCGTGGCAGCCATTAACTTTATTTGGTTTTGCTAATACACAATTACCAGGTTTAGCGCCTAGCTCTGATGCTGTTACATTTTCACTAGCAGTTAGAAAAGTATCAACTGAATCTCAAGAATTTAAAGATTAAAGGAAACTATTATGAACACGACATTTAAAACAGCATCCACCTACGCATTGGTCGGGCTCAGCGCATTGATCTTAAGCGGCTGTGCTAACAAAGCCGTAGTTAGCTATGGTGACGCTCAAGCAGTTGAAACAACTGATATAAATTTTGGTTCTACCGATTTACAAAAAGTCGCGAGCCAAATGACCGACTCATTACTAAGCTCGCCAGTGGTGGGAACCATGACTCAAAATAACCGTCCTGTTGTGTTTGTGGAACGTATTAAAAACAAAACCAGTGAGCATATTGATACAGAATCAATCACTGATTCTATCTCTACGCAAATGCTACGCAGCGGTAAGTTTCGCTTTGTAGACATGACACGTGTAGAAGCTGTACGTGAACAGCTAACCTTTCAAAACGAAGATGCATTAGTGAACCCAGCAACAGCGGTTGCATTTGGACAACAAATTGGTGCTCAGTACATGTTGTATGGCAACTTATCAAGTATTGTTAAAACAAATGCAGATAAATCAGACGTATATTATAAATTCACAATGCGTTTAATGGATATGAAAAGCGGACTTATTGAATGGGCGGACGAAACTGAAATTCGCAAAACCAAAGAAAAATCAACCTTTGGCTGGTAAGCCGATAGGAGTAAGTTATGAAAGCAATTGCTGTAATTATGTGCGCTTTACTTACATTAAGTGCACCCACTTTTGCCAAATACGAGCGAAATAAAGCCGTAGCAGTTCAAAAAGTGTTGTTTGGTGACATTAAATCAGTACGAAACATCAGCGAGCAAGAACTAATACAAGACAAAAAGAACGGCTGGAAAACGTTTGGTGGCGCACTTATTGGTGGTGTTATTGGTAATCAATTTGGTGGTGGCAGCGGTCGTGCTATAGCCACAATTTTAGGCTCAGTTATCGGTGGTAGTGTTGCTAACAATAGTCAGCAAGGTAGCTATTACAAACAAACTCAGTTAGTTGAATTACTAATTCAGGTAGAAAATGGCGACCAATTTATGGTAGTTCAAGACCTAGACCAAGGTATGCGATTTCACAAAGGCGATAATGTGAGGTTAGTTTATTTAGGCGATAATACCGTAAGAGTAGATAAAGCATATTAATAACACGCCTTTAAAAACAAAAACGAGCCAACAGGCTCGTTTTTTTATAAAGTTTTATAATTGGCGATAATCTTTAAAGAAACGCTGCATTTTTTGCATGGCGTCAGTTAAGTCATCTTTATTAGGTAAAAATACTAACCTAAAGTGGTCAGGCTCTGGCCAATTAAACGCACGCCCATGCACTAATAATATTTTTTCGGCCTTGAGCAAATCAAACATCATTTGCTCATCGTTTTTTACATTAAAGTGTGCAGTATCAACCTTGGCAAACGCATATAAAGCGCCTTTTGGCTTTTTACAGCTAATGCCTTCAATCGCATTTAAACCGCGCCATGCAATATCACGTTGTTCGTATAATCGCCCGCCCGGATTAATTAAGTTATCAATTGATTGCACACCACCTAATGCCTGCTGAATTGCATATTGGGCAGGTACATTAGCGCATAAACGCATTGACGAGAGTATATCTAACCCTTTACTTAAGTCGTCCATGGCTGATGTTTTACCACTTAAAACCATCCACCCCATTCTTAGCCCAGCAGCACGGTAAGTTTTAGCTAAACCATTAAAAGTAATCATTGGCACATCATCACACAATGAAGCAATTGAAGTGTGGCTAACTCCATCGTATAAAATCTTTTCGTAAATTTCGTCGCTTAACAACAGTAACTTGTGCTCTCGCGCAATATCTATTAATTGCTTAAGCAGGTCATCACTGTATACCGCACCAGTAGGATTGTTCGGATTAATTAACACCAAGGCTTTGGTTTTAGAGGTGATTTTACTTTTTATGTCATCTATATCAGGAAACCAATCTTGCTCTTCATCACATAAATAATGAACGGGATTACCGCCCGCTAACTTAACTGACGCAGTCCACAACGGATAATCTGGCGCGGGGATAAGCACTTCATCATCGTTGTTAAGCAAAGCTTGAGTGATCATTTGGATTAGTTCACTTACCCCATTACCAATATAAATGTTATCAACGTCTAAGTTGTTTAACCCACGTTGTTGATAATGCTGGTACACAGCTACTCTGGCTGAGTAAAGTCCTTTAGAGTCACAATAACCTTGGGCAGAATACAGGTTACGGATAATATCGCGATGCATATCTTCAGGCATATCAAAACCAAATGCAGCTGGATTACCGATGTTTAATTTTAAGACTTTTTGACCATCGTCTTCCATTTTTTTAGCTTGAGCTAAAACAGGCCCACGAATGTCATAACATACGCCTTCTAATTTATGACTCTTTTTTATATCTGACATTTTACCTCTACTCGCTGGCGCCTGATGACCTTTGTAATTTGAGTTTTATAAGCAGGGTCTATTTTATCTAAACAATAAAAACCCGGTTGCCTACTAGACTAACCGAGTAAATATATAACACCAGTAAATTTAACAGCTTAAAACTGAAATTAATTCACGTTAACTATTGTGCATCTAACCATTGTTTAAATTTTGTTTGAGAGCCTTCTACCTGTGGCATTAAGTTGGCACAAGCATCCATCGCTTTAGCTAAGTCATCATTAACTAAGCTTAACTCTATGGTGCGCGAAACATCAGCTAAACTAGACGCACCAAACTGCGCGGCATTTGATTTTAAACTATGAGAATGACGAATCGCTGCCTCTTTATCTTTACCAATGGTTGCCATAACTTCAGAGCCCAGACGTTCAAACTCGGCACAACAAAAATCAAGCGTATCAGCAAACTGCTCGCCCAATAAAGATTTCATATTCTCTAACGCTGATGTATCTATGGTAATGTCTGTCATTATTTAATTCCTTCAACTATCCATGTTCATTGTATTTGATATAACTACTGTATATTGATAAATGAAAAAAAACCAACTTAATTGCTTTCATAAATGTATAATTTACAAGTTAATAATAGAGAGAAAATTTTTAAAATGGCACGCATTCTTTGTACTCGTTGTAATTTTGCGCTTAATACCTGTGTATGCAGCGCTATTGAAACAATAACTAACAAAGTTAAAGTTATTATTCTACAACACCCCAGCGAAGAAAAAATAGCAAAAAACACGGCTAAATTACTCGACTTAAGTCTAATTGATTGCGAAATCATCAAAGGTGAAAACAGTGCTGACTTTAGTATGTTAAATAGTTTGCCAAAAGAATCAACAGTACTGCTTTACCCAAACGAAAACGCCACCTGCCTAGATGAACCAAGCTCCACAAAACATAAGCACATCACTCATTTAATTGTGATCGATGGCACATGGAAAAAAGCCTATAAAATTTTGCAACTCACCCCTGCACTCAATCAATTTAGAACAGTGAGTTTTAATAAACTACCTAAAAATCGTTATACAATACGTAAAGCACCCCGTGCCGATAGCCTCTCTACACTTGAAGCCGTTGCTCATAGCTTAAGCTTAATAGAACATTTAAACCCAGAGCCTTTGTTTACTTTATTAGAAGAATTAATTAATAAACAAACCCAACATATGCCTGAGCACGTAAAAGCACGTTACTTAAATTAAATTTAGCTTTTGATAAACAGATGCGACATTACCCAAATAGATTAAAACGAGGATTTACTCGTCAAGGCCCCGACTATCGCTTTGATGACCAAGTTGATTTTAGCGATATAAGAACCACGTTTGGGTTTAGATCAATGGTCGTTGGTAAATGGGTAACCAAAGAAGAGCGCTATATTAGCGCTAATTTAATTTACGATGCGCTGGCCGACCTGGCGCAAATACTGCACTTACCACCTAAAGCAATTGGTCTGCGCGGAAAGTTAAATTTTGCATTTGGGCACGGTGGTCAAAAAGGTGTGCAAGCGCATTACAATGCAGGCAGTCAAACATTAGCACTTGCTAAAAATGCGGGCGGTGGTGCGCTCGCGCATGAGTGGTTTCATGCATTCGATCACCACATTAGTGAACATTTATTTAAAGTAAAACCACGCTATGGATTTGCTTCAAAGCTTTGGCTTTCAAATACACCAAATTTAATGCACCCACTCAATGACGCATTAAATAGTTTTTTCAAAGAAGTATTTTTAGATGCAAGTGGCGAAAATGCCAATGAATTTGTGCAAGCATGTATTAAACACGACCAAGCCCATAATATGAATTATATGAGTATGCCTGAAGAAATTGCAGCTCGCTGTTTTGAAGCCTGTATATATGCACACCCAAACATAAAAAACAGTTTTTTGGTGGCCGGTTTGCAATCCAGTAATTTAATATACCCACCAGCACAACATACCACCAAGGCAAATAAAGCGCTTAACCACTATTTTCAACTATTGGGTTATGCGCTTCATAATTTACCCGATAAGGTTTAGCTGTTTTCATCACTTATGCGACTTGCAACTGCGCTACTCTGGTCTTTGTATTTAGCATCTTTACGAATGTTATACGGGTTTTCACAAGGCCCTGAGAGCATTTCGAAACTCATAGCGCCAATTTTCATCATTGGGCGCAGCGCTAAGGGTAATTTTCCTGAGTTGTAAAACTCTAATACAATATTACCGCTCCAGCCGGGATCAATTCGGTGTGCTGTTACATGCACCATCAAACCTAAACGCGCAAGCGATGAACGCCCATCCAACCACCCTACAATATCGGCAGGTAGCGTTACTTTTTCATAAGTGATTGCAAGCGCGAGTTCACCTGGGTGTAAAAAAAACGCTTCACCGTCTGCAAGCTCAATTTCCTCACTCATGATTGATTCCATGGCTTTATTGAGTTGATCCTTTGGACCACTTAAATCAACGTAGGCTGCATTATGGGCATTGAACGTTCTAAATTTATTACCAAGACGTAAATCTGCTGTCACACCCGATATCATCTCACTACTCGGAGCAGGCTCTATAACTATTCGGCCATCTTTTAGGTGTTCTTTAATATGTGTATCTGAAAGTCTCATGCTTTTAATCTTCTGTAATCACAATTTCTATGCTGTTGTGATGCTGTTGATAATATAGCGTGCTGGCTATAAGCCTAGCTGCTGCGCTGTATGTTTTGCTTATTGCCGCATCGTTATCGCTAGCAATAAGTTTTCCTTGCTCAGAGTACTCTCTAATATCAATGGCAAGGGGAATATGGCTAAGTACCGGAACGCCATGCTTGTGGGCTAGTTTTTGTGCACCCTCTTTGCCAAATACATGGTTTGCCTCACCGCAGTGGCTGCAAACGTAATGGCTCATATTTTCTATCAAACCAAGTACTGGCACATTTACTTTATTAAACATTGCAATGCCTTTTTGGGCATCAGCGAGTGCTAAATCTTGAGGCGTAGTTACAATAACAGTCCCACTGGCAGGTACTTTTTGACTCATGGTAAGTTGTATATCACCTGTACCTGGGGGCATATCTACAATTAAATAATCGAGCTCGCCCCAATCAGTCTCGTTCAGTAATTGACTAAGTGCACCCGATGCCATTGGGCCTCGCCATACTGTTGCGTCATCACTGGGTACTAAAAAGCCGATAGATTGGGCTTTAATGCCATTGGCATCAAACGGTAGTAATTGTTTGTTATCTTTTGTTTTTGGCTCAGCACCAACAAGGCCCAACAACATTGGTATTGAAGGACCATAAATATCAGCGTCTAAAATACCAACTTTTGCTCCCTCAGCTTTTAATGCACCCGCTAAATTAACAGCTGTAGTCGATTTACCTACCCCACCTTTACCTGAAGCAATAAGTACAATGTGTTTAATTCCTTTAAACTTTGCAGGCTCTTGAATATCAACCTTAGCCTTTATTGAGATTTCAATATTTAAAACATCACGGACATGCTGCTCTACAAGGGGGATTTCTGATTGCGCAGCAAAAGGTAAAGTAAGACTAATTTGTAATGATTTATCGTCGTTTTCAGAAGTTGACTCAATAAAGCTTTCGTCAATTCCTACGGCAAAGGCCGCACTACGATAAGCCGCTAAAGCAGCAATAATCGGTTGTTTTTGCACCGATTTAGAAGAGAAAAGTTTCGACAGTCCAAACATAGCAATTAAATAGCGTTTCTTTGATGAAAAGTGCCTCGGAATTATGTAACATTCAGGTCATTAACACCAGTCAATTAATAAAAATCCATAAGCAGTGTGCGCGCATAGCCACCTGTTTATAGATAAATTAATGATAACAGCCGTTTAAATAGTAAAAACGGTATTTTATCCTCAATTCGGAATGATTATGGCACAGCGAAAGATCCTGATTACCAGCGCATTACCTTATGCAAATGGCCCAACCCACTTAGGTCATTTATTGGAATATATTCAAACTGATATTTGGTCACGTTTTCAAAAACTTCAAGGCCATGAAACGTATTATGTTTGCGCAGACGATGCCCACGGCACACCAATCATGCTTAATGCACAGAAGCAAGGGATCACACCTGAAGAAATGGTAAAAAATGTGAGCATTGAACGCCAACGCGACTTTGCTGATTTCAACATTAAGTTTGACAATTACCACAGCACGCATAGCCAAGAAAACAAAGAATTTAGTGAATTAATATACAACCGCTTAAACGACGCGGGCCATATAAAAAAGCACACTATTTCGCAATTGTTTGACCCAGAAAAAGGCATATTTTTACCTGATCGATTTGTAACCGGTACTTGCCCAACGTGTAAGTCTGAAGATCAAAATGGCGATAGCTGTGATTCGTGTGGCGCAACTTACAGCCCAACCGAATTAATAAACCCGCGCTCTGTTATGTCAGGTGCCGAGCCTATTTTGAAAGATTCTGAGCATTACTTTTTTGACCTACCAGCATTTGAAGGCATGCTTAAAGAATGGCTACACTCAGGTACTATTCAACAAGAAATGGCTAACAAGCTAGACGAATGGTTTACTGACGGCTTACAACAGTGGGATATCAGCCGTGATGCGCCTTACTTTGGTTTCGAAATTCCAAATGCCCCAGGTAAATACTTTTACGTATGGCTAGATGCGCCAATTGGTTACATGGCCAGCTTTAAAAACCTGTGTGATAAAAAAGGGATTGATTTTGACGCATTTTGGGCTGAAGGATCAGAAGCAGAACTTTACCACTTTATTGGTAAAGACATTATTTACTTCCACAGCTTATTTTGGCCAGCCATGCTAGAAGGCGCTAAATTTAGAAAACCAACTAACGTATTTGCACACGGGTTCGTTACTGTAAATGGCGAAAAAATGTCTAAGTCAAAGGGCACGTTTATTAAAGCGCGTACCTACCTAGACAACCTAAATCCAGAATACTTACGTTACTATTACGCTGCAAAATTAAACAGCGGTATTATCGATCTTGATTTAAACCTAGAAGACTTTGCACAACGTGTTAATTCAGATCTGGTTGGTAAAGTCGTTAATATAGCGAGCCGTTGCGCAGGCTTTATTACCAAAAAGTTTGATGGAAAATTAAGCGCAACCATTATGCAACCAGAGCTTCTCGAAGAGTTCCAAGCTGCTGCGCCAAGTATTACCACCCATTTTGAGAACCGTGAATACAGTCGCGCAATTCGTGAAATTATGGCCCTTGCCGACAAAGCAAACCAATTTATTGATGGCGCAGCACCATGGGTATTAATTAAAGACGAAACTAAGCAACAAGAAGCTCACGATGTGTGTTCGCTTGGCCTTAACTTGTTCCGTGTTTTAATTACCTATTTAAAACCAGTACTACCGGCTATGGCCCAAAACGTAGAAGCGTTTTTAAACGATGATCTTGCTTGGGATGCAGTACAGACGCCACTAGTAAGCCACTCAATCAATAAATTTAAACCGTTAATGCAACGCGTAGAAATGGACAAAGTAAACAAAATGGTTGAAGAATCTAAAGAAAGCCTAGAGCCTAAAGTAACAATTGATCCAAATAGCCCTCTTGCAAAAGAACCTATTAGCGAAGAAATTGAGTTTGACGATTTTGCAAAGGTAGACCTTCGTGTTGCTAAAATTGCAAAAGCAGAGCATGTAAAAGGCGCCGACAAACTACTGAAGCTAACCCTTGATTTAGGCGGCGAAACGCGTCAAGTATTCGCAGGCATTAAATCAGCATACGCTCCTGAAGATATTGAAGGTAAGCTAACAGTAATGGTTGCAAACCTTAAACCGCGTAAAATGCGTTTTGGTATGTCTGAGGGTATGGTACTTGCTGCAGGCCCTGGCGGAAAAGAAATTTATATTCTTAATCCTGACGACGGATCAGAACCTGGAATGCGTGTAATGTAAATTTACACATATGAATAAAAAAACCGCTGACTCTGAAGTGACCCCAATAAGTTGGACTCATTTCTAAGCGGCAACCAAGGCCTGATTTCGATATTGTATCGGACTCAGGCCTTTTAGTTTTAGCTTAATGCGTTCGTTGTTGTAATATTCGAGGGTTTCTTAGAGGTTGTCTAGG